>NZ_BAAHXX010000002.1:0-10025 GCF_054657855.1 Thermococcus atlanticus
TGGCCAGAGGATACCAGGATATTCTAAAGGAGCTCCTCCAGATCCAAAAAGGGTTGGAGTCCAAGGCCGATAAGAAAGAGATGGAGAGAGAATTAGAAAGTTTATCCAAGTTGGTGATGGTTGTTTATGATAAAATAAAAGAGTTGGAGACTGTAAACCAACTTTCCCTTGGGGAAAGTTTAGATAGGAATGAAGAAGAGCTTTTAGTTTTAGACTATTTAAGGCAGGGTTATGGTTCTCCGAGCGAGCTACTTTCCCGGCTTAAATTTGGGAATAAAAAGCTTTATGCTATCCTAAAGAGGCTTGAAGCTAAGGGCAAAGTGAGAAAGTTGAGAAAGGGAAAGAGAGTTTATTATGTGCTCGTTGAAGAGTGAACAGAACCAAAAATCAAAATTCCCTTGGGGAAAATTGAGAATAAATTGATCTTAGTCATATTTATCGCTTTCCCAAAATAGTATGGGGTTTTCCTGCCAGTCCAAAAGCACTATTCTTTTATCTACAACATAAGTTCTCCGTATAGCTCTCACTTTTAGAAGAAGGTTTCTCATGCACTTCTTGTGAATAAAATAGAAGGCTACCGAACCTTTGTGAGAATTTAAAAAATCTAGTACCATCTCTGTTGCGTATCCATTTTTTCGATATTGAGGTCTAACATACAGCTCCGCCATTGTAGGAACAAGACGTGCAAACTCTGAGTAGTAGCCGACAGCTCGCTTATTTTTCCATAGTATCTTTACTTTGGTATAATCGCTTAGATAAGCTCCACTAATAATAGGCCCCCCGTATCTCCAGAGTTCCGCCCGAAGAATATAGTGAGTAACTTCATCTCTAGTTCCCGGAATGACTTCATGAAGCCCCTCTTTTGATGAAACTAAAAAATTCTCTGGTTTCTCCCATTTTTTGCCATATTTTATTCTCACTATATGCTGATAAATATTATTTCCTGGCCCTATTTGTGGGGAAGGACATAGAAGAACCTTTATACTCTTGGTCGAAAGGGGTGTAATAATATTCTCTTCATTTGCCTCAACCTCGGCCCCGCATTCAGGACATCTAAACTTCTGTACCATGTTATCACCGAAAGACATTAGCAGTTATTGTTTAAAGCCTTGTTTTTATCCTTCTGATCCCCCTCCTTTCAGGGCGAAGCTTTCAAAAGAAAAAAAGTCAAAGCACCGGGAACGGGTGTTTTCCGTTTAGTAGGTAAACCTTCTTTCTGGCCCTGGTTAGTCCAACATACCAAACCCTTCTTTCAGCGTCTAGCTCCTCCCTGGTTTTCAGAATACTAGACCATTTTCGGGGTAAATCGTTGATTAAAAACACTACGTCGGCCTCCCGGCCCTTTGAAGCGTGTAGAGTATCCAAGTAAATCCTAGCGTCCTTGGGAATACTAACCACCTGGCTTTTTTCTTTCATAAGCTCCTTAATTAACTCTACGGCTACCTTTCCATGCCTAGGGCTTAAACTCTCTATCTTTTCCAAATCCAACACCGAAAACGGGTTTTCTTTAACCTTCAAAACGTTAAAAGGCATAAGGCCCTTTTCTATGGCCTCTATCGTTTTCTCCATCTGCTCGGCGATTTTCTTATAACGCTCCTTCTCCGAAATCCTTTCGCCCAAATGCCAGTCTATAAGCTCGGAATAGTAGAGAATAGTAACCAAATCCGCTACCTCTAACTCCTCTCCATTCTTAGCCTTAAGTAGGGCCTGGACCAAATCCCGGAACGTCCCCCACCCCTTGGAACCAGCCTCCCAAATACTACGATAATCCACTTTCAGGTGCTCAAAATGGACGCCAGCTAAGATTAACTCCTTTCCTAGCTTTAGGACCTGGCGATTAGTCCTAACCAGGATAAAGATACTATGGCCCTCTTGGGCTTCCCTAACCAAGTCGTTTAGGAAATCCGGGAACCAAAAGAGCTTATACTTAAAATCGCCTAAGTCCGTCCGGGGGGCTACCGTTTTCTCCTTCCTATGCCGGGTTTTGCTAATCACCGTTAGGGCCTTAGCCTGGACCACAATAGGAAGCCTATGGGACTTCCTAAGGACAATCTCCCGGCCTGGAACGTAATTCATAAGCCTAGGATCCGCTCCCTGATAACTAAAAATCGTCTGGTCATCGTCCCCGGCGATAATCACTAGATCCATATGGTTGGCTAAGAGCCTAAAAATCTCGAACTGGAGCGGGCTTAAATCCTGGAATTCATCAACAATAAGCACCTTAGGGCTGTACTTATGCCCCGGAAGGTTTCTAGGGTCAATCTCCCCCCTCCTAAGGCCCTCATAGGCCTTAATCAGCATATCGTTATAGTCCAGGATCCCCTTTCCCTCTTTGTACTCCTCCCAAAGCGGGGGGAACTTCCAGAGCTTAGGGGCCAGCCTCTTTAGAGCCTCATAACGGGCCTTAGGGCCCTTGGTGGGGTAATAGACGTTATAAGCCCAAGTTAAGGCGTTCCAAAGCTGGTTACCCTCATTAAAGACGTTGGAATAACCCATTTCCGAACTCTCGAACCTTAACCCATTCTGCCAGCAAAAATTCCTAAACCAGTCCTCCGGGCTTAAACTTCCGAAGTTTTGAGTTATAAACCCATCAACCGCTCCACTATCAATAAGAAGCCTAAACGCTATTCCATGCACCGTAGAGTAGTACCGGCCCGGCTTATTCTGGCGATCCTTAACCTTAATGCCAGTCCTAGCCTCAAACTCCTTTAAAGCGGAAGTTTGGAACGTCATAAAAATAACGTCCTCGGCCCCGTACTGGCCAAAAGGAAGGCTAAGGCCATAGTTCTCTAAAAACTCCGTGTGATCCTGGAAGCCTATAAGATGCTCAATAATCCTAACCAGGGCCGTAGTCTTTCCCGTCCCCGGTGCTCCGTAGAGCTTAATAATCCTCTCCCTCGGTAGGGAGAACTCAAAAGAAGTAACCGGAATGGCCTCACTCATTAGGCCCCACCCCTACGGTCCTCTGCAACTTGTCACCCTCCACCCTCTTCAAAAGTCCTATCTGCATAAGGGTAACCACCGCCGTAGTTACCTCTTCCTTGGACTTCCTAGTCTTCTCTCCAAGTTCTATAAGCTCGGTTATGTCCTTAGGCTCCCTAGTGGCCTCTAAAATCAGTTTCTCCAACGGGGTTAAGTTTACGCTAACGTCCCTAAGGTCCTCTCCGGGTTTCTTTTGCTCCTCTGTCTTAGGCTCCTCCACCGTCGGGACCTTAACCCTAACCTCTATCCCATGCTCCTCCAACCACTTAACCCTAATAATCCAGAAACGGGCCTTAGTCTTATCGTCGGTGTAACTATCCCTCTTTACAGCTATCTTATCCGAAACTCCCACTATTGGAGCATTTGGAAGTTTCCTAAGATCTCTAATCAGTTTTTGGGTGGTGTAACCCTCTAGACCAATGCCCCCGACTAAATCGGCCTCTATCAAGTCCTTATGCACATAGAGTAGCTTTCCATCTTTGCTTAAAAAAGGCTTATCTTTGGCTTTAAGCTCCCAAGGTAAAGCCCCGTCCTCTAGGAGCCTCTCCATCTCCTCCCTAAACCACTCCTCGACTGCTACCAGCGGACTAAGGTAATTCTGAACAATCCTGGCCCTCTCTAGTAAAGCTTCCAGTATCTCTAAAGCCTCCTCCGGCTTAATCAACGGATCAGCATAGAGCACACTAAGGAAACCGGCGAACTTCTGAACCAGCTTAGATCTAGGGGTCGGGTTAGGGGAATAATCCTCAAAAAACGGCTGAACTCCTTCCAGTATTATCTCCAAGTGATCAGCACCATACAGGTTTACCTTCTCAACGCTGGCTAAGACCTCCTCAACCCTGCTAAGGGGAGCAACAAAAGGACACTTATTACTACAGATTTTCACACCTCCAGCGGTTAATCCCTCACCAAACTTAACCGAGCTCTCAAACTCCTGGACCATAGCACACTTGAACGGCTTAGCCTCTTCATAGAACTTCTTAAACCGCTGGAGTATCTCGGCCTGTTCCGTTACGTCTATAACGTCCCCATAGAGCTTAGAAAGCAGGAACTCAAAAAGAAGCACCTTCTTATCTTTGCCTCCCTGGATCCTCCCCGTAGTGTAGCCCCTAGCGTAGTACTTGAACCAAGACGCCAATACCTTAAGGCCCTCGTCTATGATCCTACCCTTCTTGGTGTCGTAGAAAAGGGGCCTAAACGCCAAGGCCTCAATGCACGGCGGGAGCCTCATTCTAGACGGCTTAATAAGGTCCCTAACTATCTCCTCGTGGAACCCCCTAAGGCTCTCCTCGGTATAGCCAAAACGCCTAACCAAGATAACGGCTAACTCCTCTCCTCTAATAGGCTCCTCAGGGTCTAAGCCTAGCTCATTGACAAAACCCCTAAAGGCCTTTTCATTGAACCGAACTTTACCCCTCTTGTCCAGATAATAGAACTGGCTAGGCTTCCGGAGGTTAGCCAAGGTAACCATATTGGTATCCTGCTTAAGAGCTTCCATGATGTAGTGGGCTAGAACTAATATTTTCTCGTAGCTAGAGAAACGGGACCATAAAACTTTAGATGTTGGAAGCTCAGTAAGTTCCTTTTTTCCTTTAAGAAGCTGGTAGCGGTGATAAAGGTTATTGGAGTGCTCCATTTCCCACTTAAGGTTTTCTTCCTCAATTCTACGCCTCAATGCCCGGATACTAATCTTAACCTCTCTAGCCTTCTCCTTAATCTCCTCCTTGGTAAAGTGATCCAATAGATACTCTCTATCCACGTCAAAATTAGTTATCAAATTCCGCACTATAACCCGTTCCATCGGCCCTAAACCAGCCTCTTTAAGATCCTGGAGAGAAACCCGCTCAACCTCGGGGTTCTCTGCATCAATCTTGTCCAGAACCTTAAGAATCTCCCTATACGGGTTGATTAGTCCCTGTCCATTAGTCTCTGAATCAGTAGCCGAAACCGTAGCCCGATCAGGAGACGGTAAATTATTTATAGGTTTAAGTTCACCTTCCATTGAGGATCACCTCTTTGTCTAGTGAGGTGGGATCACCCAATTACTACACCAAAGTTTCCGGTCGGCCCCCCACCGACCGGGTAACCACTATCTTTATTCTTTTAGCATTCCAAATTTCTCTAGATCAGCTTTTGCCTTTGCAATCCACATTAGCATGGCCTCTGTTAGCGCTGAACCAAGAGCACCTTTTCTTGCACCATATTTCTGGGCGGCAAGTTTTCTAAACTCCTCTTCAACTGCATCATCCACAGTTAGTGTTATCTTCCCCATGTATCCCACCCGCCATATTTATGGCGTTTATAGTTTAAAAACCTTTTTTATTTTAAAGCGAAAATTTGGAGAAGATGCTATTAAGACTAATATCAGTTTAGAGAATCTATTGTGTTATTCTTCAAACTGCTCTTTCACTATGCTCGCCTAATAAATGCATCCCCACTAATTCTCCAACTCTCAATCGTTGTGAATTTTATTTTTTTACTTATGGTGATAGTATTGTAAAGTTCCCCCATATCCCCCATATCCCCCATATCCCCCATATCCCCCATATCCCCCATATCCCCCATATCCCCCTTTAAAATCTATGACAAATATGTACATTCAAATTTATTCCACAAAATTTGGGGTATCAGGGGTATCAGGGGTATCAGGGGTATCAGGGGTATCAAGGGTACTCTCTATTAGGTGGGTTTTAATTTTAGATGGCTAGAAGGCATAGGACGATTGTTTCTAAGACAGATGCCAGAAAAAAGTGTTATAATTGAGTGTTCTGAGTCCGGATTTTACACTACCATTTTAAGTAATTACATCTACCCCAAATTTACAGGGCGGGGTGTCACCACCCTATTAGGTTCTTGCGTCCTCCCCACTCACGTGTGAGTTCCTTATTAATCTCGTCTTTCTCTTCGTTCTTCTTTTTCTTCTTTGGGAGCTTTCCTTCCTTGAAGAGCCTCGCCGTCTTCCACCCACCCTTATATTTCCGGTATATTCTCCACAGTGGCGAGCTCCTGATACCTTTCGACGGAACTATGCGGGCTTCTCTGTTTGCTTTTAGGATGCCTTCCAATGCCCAAGACACGTTCTCAGGGTGTAGGACTATTAAATCCCCTCCATCTGTCTCTAAGATGACTGCCCATCTGCTCAGCTGGAACACCTCTTCCACCCACTTCACGGGGAGGGTGAGCCGGAACGTCTCTACCCTCCTATTATTCTCCCAGATGTCCAGCTTTCTGTGGTATTTCCTCACGACGGCTCCGCTGTATTCTCCTCTTAAGAAGTCGGAGAGTAGCCCATCGCCTGTGCTCTGTTCTATGCCTCCTGAATAGGACACATATTTCAGTTCTTCCTTGAACTTGGTGCTGGTTATTGGGTGCATAATGATTAGGTCTTCGTTCCTGGTTAATAGGACGGTGAGTTTCCGCTCCGGGGGGACACTTCTTGCCCATTCTGGTGGGAGTGTTATCCGGTATTGCGGTCTTCTCTCTCCACTCCCCTGCACTTGGACGATTTTTCGGGCGTGTATTCTCACTATTTTGTCCCAATACACTCGGTTTAGGAGCTTTGCCACCTTTTTCGCCTCCCCATTTTTGGAGGGAGTGTTCTCTATCGTGTCGTGAAGCCCTTTCCCTGAGATAATAAAAGAAAGAAACTGAGTGTTTTTTGGAAACTAAGCTGTCTCGGAGCTGTTTTTGGTGAGGTTTTAGTGGTTGGGTGAATATGTAGAGCTCCCTCTAATTTTCCACAAGACCCCGTCCCTCACTCGGTAATAAACTTCGACCGGAACTTTCTCTGATAAGCTTCTTAGTTCATCTTTCATTTTCTCGGTGTTGTTTGGGTGGAGGATTAGCAGGTTTCCGTCTTCGGTTTCGAGGAGAATGAGGGTTTTCGCATCTTCTTTCCATGTATCTACCCACGAGGCTGGTAGGGTCATTGTGTAGTATGCACTCTCCACAACCTCACCGTTCCGGCGGACATACCGCCTGTATTGTTTTGTTAGCCATCTTTCGTAGATTTTCCGGACTTTTCCGGTGTCAATTATCCTCATTGCTCTTCACCCGGAGCATTGAGATGGATTTCTTTGAAATAGCGACATTGGGGGTCTCTATTCTTCTCCCTTCTCTGAGCAGGTAGCTATCCTCAAGGTAAAGGAACATTCCGTCCTCGCCGGTGAGGGTTCCGACCAAAACGTCCCCTCCCTTCCGTTCGATGATGACTTTCTCCCCCCAAAGCCCCCTAAACTGAATATTTCCCATCTTTTTTCCCTCCCCAATCCTAATAGTCTAAATACTTCTTTGAGAGCTTGAAGAGTTCGATGGCTATTTCTTTGGCATTCTCCGGTTCTTCGTGGGCGACGTGGACTTGAAAAGCCCTTCCTGAGGGGGTGGTTATTGTCCATTCGAGGGTATAGACGTGTTTCACTACGAGAACTCCCTCGTCTTCTTCCTCTATTATGCCCTTAGTCCCCTCTTCTTCCACCATTCTATCCCCTCTCTGTCCTTAATTGGGACTAAAACGCCTGGTTGGGGCTGATAGTAGATCTGGCCACGATACCACGCAACGGGAGGGCGGATTTTCTTGGCTTGCTCGTTTATTAGGTGGAAAATTAGGTTGGGTTCGAGATTGAGCGGTGTCCAAGGGTCTAACGGTGGAATAGTCTGCCTTCGTTTCCTTCGTGCTAAACGTATATTTCTCATTTGCATTCTTTCACCGCCTATATTATTTTTCAATTGATTGGTTGAGAAAAGAGCTTATAACCTTTTTTTAGCTTAAAGCGAAAATTTCGAACAATGTGATATTGAAAGTGATATTAATTTCGATATTGGATTTAATATCAGACATAATATCAAAAGTGATATCGCTCTTCAGGGTGGGGAAGAGGTCGGTAATTAGAGGTTCCCTAATGCTTTGTATAAACGAAAGAGCCTTTTCCTAAAGATGGGGCTTATCTCGTAGCCTGTTATGGTTTTGGCGATTAAGCCGAGGTCTATGAGTTCTTTTAGGACTTCATAGACGTAAACGTATGAAACGCCGGTTTTTTGGGCAATCCTGAATACTATCCCATCTTTGCTTCCCATTTCATAGGCTTTTATTCTTCCGTGGTGCTCTGCGAAGGCTTTTAGGAGCGAATAGGCTACCCTGCGTTTTTTTTCGGTTCTAAGCTTTCCGCTAATGTTTTTGATGAAGTTCAGGAATTCTGAAATTGCTTTTTCGGTTTCAGGGTTCATTGATTGACCACCGATATTTAACTATTCAGTTAAATATTTAAAATTTTCTTTAAATAGTTTTCGGTTAATCTCCTTTTGTAAAGGGTTTTTAAACGATTGGAATGTTTTTATCAGATTAGTCATCTAAAACGCTTTTATAGAGCTTTTTATTTTGTGATGTGGGGGAGAATTGGCTTTTTTGGTGTTTGGTAGTGTTGGGTGAGCACTCACGGGTTATTTAAGAGTTTAGTTAAATATTATAAGTGGGTGGTGTGGAACCGGGATTATTGGTGGGACACTTTTGGGAGAAAAGTCACTTTCCAAGTTTCCGTTATCTTGGGATATGTGAGTGCGAAAATCAACCTAAAATTTCTATCAAACGAAGAATTATGGTGGGTGCTAACATTCAGCTTTCAGGACCTCACGATAGAACTCAACTGGCCTAAGGATTTTAATGACGTGATCTTTAAGGTTCAAGATCTTTTCTGAGTCCCGGAGGGAGATTAAATCGTCGTCCCACGTTAGGATGTACCCGGCCCGGACCTCATAAGCTATCTCCAGCCACTTGTTATCCTTTGGGTCCCTACAGAGGTTGAAACTTTTAGAGGGAGAAACTTCCACCGAGCCTTTGAGATACCTTGCTAAAATCCGCTTCCACTCGGTGGAAAGTTTTCCTTTCTCCGCCAGAATTCCCATTTTAATGCTGAGCTCTCTTAGAGCTTCATCGCTTGTGTAGTTGGTTAAAAACTCTCCGTCCAGAGCTCGTATTAAGAGGGCTGATAAGCCTCTCGGCTTAATCATTGCTCCCAAGACCACGTTGGTATCCATAACAACCTTCATTTAACTCCCACCGGTGAGTTCCTGAAACTCCTCCTCGACCTCCTTGAGGGTATCTTTGATTTCGGGCCATTCGTCTTCAAAGTCTCCGGCCAAAAGCTTCTTTTTAGCTTCCTCAGCCTCGGCTTTTACCTCCTCCGGCGTTAGGCTCTTTGCGAGCTCCTTGGCCTCTTCCATCATCAACTGGCCGAGGGTTACGGTTACGGCGAACTTTATGAAGTCCGAACGACTTCGGAATTCTCTCTTCTTCACTAATTCATCGATCTTTCGCACTACATAACCCGGAAGTCTCACCGAGATAGGGTAATCCACACTCTCCACTACACATCACCAACTACAAATACACTACAAAAGTATTTAAAAATAACGCAATAAACCCAACTTTGCAAAACGATGAAAAGCGTTAATCCTCCAGCATCTCCGAGAGTATCTTAATGGCTTCATCACCACTAATAGTTTTTACTCTCCCTTCTCTGACCTCCTCCCTTTGCGGGGGTTCCAGCGAATTAACCCCTCGCCAGTGACGGGGAGGTTTGAGGGGCTTCATTTTCAGGACTTCAATCTTTTTAATCTCTCCAGCTCCTTCTCCATTTCATTAATCCTCTGAAGAATTGGGTTAGTGTTGTGAATCGCCTCACTCATACCCATCATTTAAAGAGTGAGTATATAGGTTAATTAGTAGGTTTTTGGTGGTGCTCCTCGGGTTCCCGTGGGGGCCTTTGCGTTTCCTTAATAAAAACCTTTGGAACGTAGATTTTGCCTTATTGTTCACAAATATGGACAATCTGGCTTAAAACTCCACCTTGAAAGCGTTTTTGTTAAGAGTATCCTCCAACTACTCGATAACTCCAGCTGAGTTTTGAGAAATCTTATTATGCTTTCGGGTGAATACTTTATTCAGGTGTTCATCTTGGGCCTCCGTTCCTGGATCCTCGGCGATTATGCCAAGAGATTGGAGAACCTGGAGGGAGAAGTTAAGGACCTCCGGCAAAAGGTAGATGAAT